>NZ_OY726396.1 GCF_963378085.1 Mycolicibacterium sp. MU0050
ACTTGTGTGCGGGCAGACACTGCGGTGCGCCGGCGTAGCTGGATCGAGCGCGCTGGTTCGTGTGCGCCCCGGACTCCGATGTGGACCAGCCGGGAGAGCTGGCTGACGGCGCTGCGGTGCTGGGCGGCCGACGAGGCCGTGTTCGCCGCCGAGCGTCAACGTGTCGGGGTGGCCATCACCGCGCCAACCCTGTGTGCGGTCGCGGAGGTGATGGCCGCGCACGCCGACCACGGCACCGGCCGGCACGTGGCCATCACTCGCGCCACGATCGCCGAGCGCGTCGGTTGTGATGTGCGGACGGTGACCGCGGCCTGGCGGCTGCTGCGCAACACAGGGTGGGCGGTGGAGGCCCAGCGTGGGCACGGCTCACCCGGAACCCCGGCGGTTGGGCGGCGCCCCTCGGTGTACCACCTGACCCCTCGCCGCGCCTCATCCCCGGCACGCTCGGCTGTGCAGCATTTCCACCTACCGCCGTCAGGCGGTGTTAAGTCTTTATCTCCCGTAGGGAGTAACTCACCAAGCACGCACACGTGCCGCCAAAAGTTCACTCCCACCCACAAACGCCGGCGCTTACGCGCCGAGCCACGACCACTAGCCCTGCAGCGCCTGGCCGCTGAGTTGGTGGCCAACAGTCACGGGCTCGGACGCGTACACGTCGGGGCCATCTGCGATGCGCTGGCCGCAGCGGGTGTGGATCCGGGGGAGTGGACAGCCCGGGCGCTGATTCAAGCGCTCAACACCGACATGGTGCGGCGCGGATGGAACTGGCCCGATCAGATCAACAACCCCGCCGGGTTCCTACTCAGCCGGGTTCGACTGCTCGGTGTGCGGCCAGGGCCGCACACCAGCGACGGCTCCGCCGTCGCCAGCCCGGAACAGCCGCCGCGAAGGTTGGGCAGCACCGTCACCGACACACCTCCAAGGCACACCACCTCATCGCTGGTGGTGTTCACCGCCGAGCAGCGTGAACGGATCGCTGCGGCCAAGGCCAGCATCCGCGCCGACATCGCCGCGGCACGTCGCCGTGCGGCAACCGGCCGCACTGGTGCCCGCTCAAGTCACGCACGCTCGACGAAGATCGGAAGCACTCACGGTGGGCCGCCCAGCGTCGGCCCGGAGCCCTCGTCGTAGAAAGTCCAGATCACGCCGCTGCGCAGAATCGGCGGCTCGATGTCATGGACGACCCAGTTCAGCAGCGCCACAGCCGCCCCTTCATCTCCGCGCTTTTTGAATGTCTTCAGCATCCCCAACATCAACATCGTCTCCAACGACATTTTTGCCCTAGCCACCGTCCACCCCGTCTCTGCTTTCTCGGTGTACTTCACGTGCTTTCACGCCCCAGCCAACCAGCCCCCACTGACAATCCCATGCCACACCAGGATTCATTGGCACATTTGCACAGTGTGTGCAAGCATCGGTGTGGGGCGCGGCCGCGCCCCACACCGGGCCGGGTTGGGTGGTTACTCGTGTTGACGATCGCGCCGCTGAAGCAGTGGTCGGTGCGCTACTACAACGACACCTCCCGGGCGGCGGTTTCAGCGGCGCTGGATCGGGAGAAAGCCGGCGGTGGGCTGGGGGAGTACTACTCCGAAGGGGAGTCCCGAACACCGTTTTGGATGTGCGCTGGGGACGCTGAAACCAGCGCCGCGTTGTGCGGTTTGAGTGCGGCGGATCGGGCCGGTGGTGAGGCTGATCTGGACGTGGTTGCGCGCTGGCTCGATGACGGTGTGGCCCCCAGTGGGGCGTGCGGACGCAAGTTTTCTCAACGCGCCAACCACGGATTCGATCTGACCTTTTGTGCCCCGAAGTCGGTGTCGTTGCTGCGCGCCTTGGACGCCACCGGGGTGGCATCCAAGGCGGTGGTGGAGGCGCACAACCGGGCCGTGGCCGAAGCGTTGGAGTACCTGCACACCCACGCCGGCTACACCCGAGTGCACAACCCGGTGACGGGGATGAAGGACCTCCAACGGCTGCCCGGTCTGGTCGCTGCGGCCTATCAACATGAGACGTCGCGGGCGGGAGATCCGCACCTGCACACCCATGTGTTGGTGCCCAACAAACAGGCCCGAGCTGATGGCAAGTTGGTCGCCCTCGACAGTGATTCGCTGTGGCATGAAGCCAAGGCCGCCGGCATCGTCTACCAGACCACGCTGCGTCACGAACTGCGCGCCGCGCTCGGGGTGGAGTGGGACCGAGTCGACCCGCATTCGGGGATGGCCGAGTTGGCCGGCGTGGACCCCGAACTGCTCGCCGCGGCCTCGCAACGGTCCACCCAGTTGTCGGAATGGGCGGCTGAAAATCTGGTCGTCGATGGCAGCGGGAAACTGACCGCCGCGCAGTTGGCGCGGGCCCAAAAGGCCACCCGGCCGCGCAAGCCCGAGCACCGTCCGTGGGCGGAATTGAAGGCCCAATGGGCCGCGCGGTTTGGTGGCGAACTGGTCTTGGATGAGGCCGCCCAGCAGCGATCCCGTGACCGCCAACGCGACGAGGAACGCGATCCCCGCGCGTGGTTTCACGCGGCGATGAAGGACATCGACAAGGCGGCATTCACCCGTGCAGACCTCATCGAGGCGCTCGGTGGGCGCCTCCCAGTCGCCCTGGAAGGCAACACCGACGGAGTGCCGTTCGGGCCGCGCGGGATCCTCGAGTACGCCGCCGATCAGCTGGGAATGCGTGTCACCGAGGCCCGCCAACCACACGAGCGCGAAGGCCACGAGCGCTACACCACAATGCCTGTCCTGCGCGAAGAAGCCGCCATCTACAAGCTGATCGGCACCCGCAACTTGGCCGCAGCAGTACCCAAGGACGTCGCCGACACCGCCGCCAAAAAGGCCCGACTGTCTGCCGATCAAGCCGCTGCAGTCGGCGCGATCGCGACCTCGCCGTGGCTGATTCAGGTGCTCTCCGCGCCGGCCGGCGCGGGCAAAACCACCTCACTGCGGGCGCTGCGTGACGCCGCCAAAAAGGGCGGCATCACGCGGGTTTTGTTGGCCGCCCCGACCGGAAACGCCGCCGATGTCGCACTAGCGGAGAAGGCCGCAGACGGTGGTGGAACCGTCGCGTCGACGCTCAAAGCACTCCGCGACAAGCGACTGGTCTTCGACGCTCAAACCCTGCTCGTCGTCGATGAAGCGGGCATGGTCGGCACCCCCGCGCTGCACACACTGCTGGCCGCGGCAAGTGCGGCTGGAACCAAGACGGTGCTCGTCGGAGACGCCGAACAACTGGCCCCGGTCAAAGCCCGCGGCGGCATGTTCGCCCAACTGTGCACCGATCTGCCGTGGGCGCAGAAACTGACCGAAGTGTGGCGTATGCGCGACCCCGAAGAACGAGCAGCCTCACTGGCCATCCACGAAGGAACACCTGCCAGCCTGACCCAGGCCACCGACTGGTACCGCAGCCATCGCCGGCTGCACATCGGTGACCCGGTGACGATGGCCCACGACGCGTTGACCGCCTGGAGCAACGATCGTGCCAACGGAGTCGACAGCTTGCTGATCGCTGACCGCTGGCAGATCGCTGATGCGCTCAACGAACGCATCCACCGCACCGTCGTCGCCGAGGACGCCCCGACCGTGGCCGGGGCGCGGCGACACCGCATCGGGGTCGGCGACACGATCATCACCCGCCGCAACGACCCCACCATCGACATCTACCCGCGCGGAAGCCGGGAGCCGGTCGCCGGTGCGCCGCCAGTGCGCAACGGGCAGCGTTGGACGGTCACCCACATCGACACCGAGGTCAACCGACTGCGTGCGGTACGCATCGGTGATCACGCCTCGGCGGTGTTGTCCGGAGACTACCTACGCGCTCACGTCCATCACGGTTACGCGGTCACCGTGCACGCTGCCCAAGGCGCGACCGCTGAGCACTGCCACGCCGTGCTGTCCCCAGACACCGGCAACCGGGCCGCAGCCTATGTGGCGATGACCCGCGGGCGGGCCACCAACACCGTCTACCTCTACGAACGCCTCGGCGGTGAAGGCGACCACGAACACGCACCCCAAACCGTCGAAGGTATCCACACCCCCCGCCGCGGCGACGACGAAGACGCCGCCACGGCCTTACTTGGTCTGCTCAACCGCGACAACACCGCCCACACCGTCATCTCCACCGCTGAAAACACTCCCGAAGAACAACTGTCACCACCGGTTCGAGTCCTGCTCGAACAACGCAAGACAGCGTTGGACAAGCTGCGCATCGTCGAGCAACTCGAAGAAGAAAAAGAGTGGCTGGACACCGCGTTCACCGCCACCAGTCCGAGAGCTACCCACCACATCGGAGTTCGAGAGACACTTGACCGCGCCTCCGGCCTTGATGAGGAAACACGGGCCGCCGCCCAAACGGTGGTGGGCAGCCTGCCCACCGTGCAATCAGTCCACCTCCACGATGACCAAAACAAGCCCGCCCTGCTGGCCACCATCACCGCCTGCGTCGTCGCCGGCGAACACAACGTGCTCGCACTTCCGGTCACCGACCGCGCCCGCCGCCAAGCATCCTCCTATTCGACCCAAGGCAATACCTACGCACCCGAGACGTTCCTTCGTGACCTCGACAACGAGACCCTGACAATCGACGAAGGAACCTTGCTGCTCGTCGACGACGCCGACCACCTGCAACCCGAGCAACTACACCGCCTGACCACCCGGGCCGCCGAACGCAGCGCCAAGCTGGTCCTGGTCACCACCAACGCCGACGACCCCAATCTCACAGCGGACGCGCCGAGCCGGCACCTCACCGAAGCCGCCAACATCTACCTCAACTGGGGCTACCGCCTCGGAACCGACACCCCCGCCGACAGCGCTACCCAAAAACGCGCCGCCCAACACAGAAACGATCCTCTGATTGCTGAAACACTGGACCAGACAAGGAAACTCATAAAAACGCTCTCCGCTCGACCCGGCTTCGGCCGCCGACACAATAGAGATCAAAGCCGCCAGCGGAGCCGGAGCGAAGGCTCCGGACTGGAGCTCTAGAAACCCGGGCCGTCCGAACTTGTCGGTGCCGTATCCAACCATGAACCACCCACAACCCACACCCGGCGATTCAAACGAGAGGAACCGTTGATGAGCAGTAGTGCTGAAACAGCCTTCAACGAAGCCGTCGACACGATCCTCTCCGAATGGGGAGAACCCTTCTCAGCAGCCTCCACCGAACTCACCGACGCCCTCCAGGAGCTGTACCGCGCCGAGCTGCAGTTCTCTCCGATATGGCCTGAACACCGCCGCCGAGCGTTCATCGCCCACCACGCCGACATCGACTCAACAGAACTATCCACCCAGTTCGATGACCTCATCGACACCGTCACCAACGAGTTCGGCCTCGCCTACGGCGCCCTGCCCCACCCCGACGACGCCGCCGAACTCATCACCACCGCCCGCAGACAAGCCCTCGACGAGTTCATCGACCGACGACTCAACTCCGAGCTACCCGACGAAATCGAGGACGCCCAAGCGCCGAAAACCCCGGCCGCGGAGAAGCCAGCATCACCGCGTGCGGATCGATCCACCCAACGCCGCCACAACCGGGCCACGCTGATGCGAGATCCGACCAAGACGTAATGACGTAATCACGTCATGTTCGGTCCCATAACCTAGCCAGGGAGCGATCTACCAGGCGTTTTACATCCGGCGCCGTTACAATGAGCACTATGACGACCGCGCCCAAGGCGGCGATCCCCCTCAGCCATGACGAAGCCGTGGCCACGGCGGTCGCCGCAAGCGTCCTGGCTGGCCACGATCCCTCCCCGGACGCGATGGACCTCCTGGACCGCATCGGTCGCGGGGAACTCACCTCCGACGAAGCGGTTGCCGAGATCATCGCAGAGTTCAGTCGCCCCGCCGAGTAGATAAACTCCTTACACCAGGCGGGGCCGAGTCCTACCGGCTTCGCGACCACCACGCCGCCGCCGACACCCTCCGCCGAGCGGCCACCGGAACCCGCCAACCACTACACTGACCGGTGCTCACAGGTGGGGAATGTCGGTAAGCACATCTGCGGGACATTCGATGAGCGCAGTCACTTACACCTCAACGGCGTTCGGATGAACCTGTGAGGCGGCGTTCGGCAGCGTTGTAGTGGTAATGAACAATCTCGCCGGACATGATCAGCGTGATCGCCTGGTCGATGATCTTGCGTGGTACGACGAACCATTCGGAGGGGTCGTAGTTGCGGCCTTTCGCGTCGATTTGGGTCATATGTAGGCGCGCATCGGCGAACACGCGGTGTAGGAGGTTCTCCAGCGCTGAGGCCCGTACGTTGTAGACGCGGTAGGTGGCAACGACTTTCACGGGGGCCATGAGGTAGGTCGGGGATTTCACGGCGTTTTTGATCCGTTTCTCAACGGGTCCGCGTGAGAAGCCGATCTTGTGGAGGTCGGCAAGTGCTGCTGGCATGTTCCCGGTGATTGAGACCAGCCTGTTTTAGAGTCCTGTGGCCCGATGTCGGGCCGAGAAGGGACGATGGAACACATGGCTGGTCGGAAGCGGAATTCCGCGGAGGACATCGTGCGCAAGTTGCGCCGAGCAGATGAGCTGGCCGCTGAGGGCAAGACCGGCGAGCAGATCGCCGCCGAGCTGCAGGTGTCGCCGGCGACGCTGTACAACTGGCGGCGCAGCTACGGTGGCATGGACACCGACGCCGCCAAGGAGCTCAAGGAGCTGCGCGAGCAGAACGCCCGGCTGAAGCGGCTGCTGGCCGAGGCCGAACTCGAGAAGGACGCCTTGCGGGAGGTGGCCAAGGGAAAATTCTGAGCCCAGCTGCCAAGCGTCGCGCCGTGGACATGCTCAAGGCGACGTTGAGCATGTCGGAACGGCTGGCCTGCAAGGCTGTTGGGCTGGCCCGCTCCACCTACCGCCGACTGCCGTTGGCGCAGACCCCGGCCGATCCGGACGCCGAGTTGCGGGCCTGGCTGCGCTCCTACGCCACCAAACATCCGTGCCACGGGTTCCGGCGGGCCTGGGCGGCGCTGCGCTACGACGAACGCCGTGAGGTCAACAAGAAGAAGGTCCACCGCCTGTGGCGTGAGGAGGGTCTGCAGGTCCGCGTGCACAGCCCCCGCAAGCGGGCCGGGGTCTCCTCGGTGGAACCGGTTGTTGCTGATGCACCGAAGGTGGTGTGGGCGATCGATTTCCAGTTCGACTCCACCATCGATGGCAAGGCCATCAAGATCGCTTCGATGCTCGACGAACACACCCGCGAGTCGCTGCTGAACGTGGTGGAGCGCTCGATCACCGGAGAGGCGCTGGTTGAGGAACTGAAGAAGGTGTTCGCCGCTCATGGTGGCCCGCCGAAAGTGCTGCGCATGGACAACGGACCGGAGATGGTTTCCCAAGCGCTGCAACGGTTCTGCGAGAACAAGATCGGGATGGTCTACATCCCGCCAGGCTGTCCGTGGGACAACGGCTACATCGAATCGTTCAACAACCGACTTCGCAGGGAGTGCTTGAACCGCAACTACTGGAACAACCTGTTCGAGGCCCGCGTGGTCATCGGCGACTTCAAGGACGACCACAATCACCGACACCGCCACTCAGCCCTGGGCTACCGCACACCGGCCGAGTACGCTGCGGCGTGCAGGTGTACCCATACCCCGGTGGCCTGCAGCATCAACTGAGAACGGATCAAACAAGCCGACTCTAGAACCGGCTGGACTCAGTAACGGGGACTCGCCACTGCGATCTGTGGGTCGTCGCTTTCAGAGCGTAAGACGTAGATGTAGCCACTTTCGACATCGGCGTCGCCGATCTCGGAGACGCTGATGTCTGATCGCGCGACCGCCAGCCCGTCTTGCTCGTGTAGCCGGATCGAGAGTGACTGCCGGTACATCGATGACTCGGTGCCGTTTTCGAAGATCACCCAGCTCCTCAACCTGCTCGTCGTCGAGATCGGGGTAGCGCTCCCGGATGATCTTGGGGATCAGGATCTTGTTCGTCGTCTCCGGATCGACACTGCCGGCCGCGGGCTGTACCGGACCACCAATGGAGACGTTCGCAGTTCCTCGACATCAGCTAGCGGCTCGCCGGCGGCCTCACGGATGACTTTGACTGCTGATTCGGGAGTCGTTTGATCACGGATTTCGGAGTCGGTGTTGTCGCGGTGAAGTCGGTGACTGTGAATTTGGGAGTCACCGGCTGTCCACGTGGTCCGGGTTGGATTGTGGTGTGCGGCCTGCGGGGTCGAAGGTGGAGTTGTATGCGGCGATCCGCCGGGATGCCCGCGCCGGGAAGTCGGCGCGGGCGATTCAGCGTGAGTACCGGGTCTCGTGGACGACGGTGCACAAAGCGTTGGGTTCGGCCTGGCCGAGCGAGCGCAAGCATTACCCCGCCCGTGGCAGCAAGATCGACGACTACCGCGAGGTCATCGACAGTTGGTTGCGCACGGATCTGACCGCCCCGCGCAAGCAACGCCACACTGCCAAGCGGATCTTCGATCGGCTCCGTGAGGAGCATCAGGCCGACGTGTCGTATTCACGTGTGCGGGCGTATGTGTCGGTGCGCCGCGGGGAGATTCTGGCGGAGTCCGGTCGTGCCCCGGTCGAGGTGTTCGTGCCCCAGTCGCACCGCCCCGGCGATGAAGCCGAGGTCGACTTCGGTGACGTGGTGATCGAGCTGCGCGGTCAACCGGTGACGTGCACATTGTTCTCGCTGCGCCTGTTGTTCTCCGGCCGCGCAGTGCACCGGGTGTTCCTCTCAGCCGGGCAGGAGGCGTTCCTGGAGGGCCACGTGCACGCCTTCGAGGTTCTTGGTGGGGTGCCGTTCGGCCGGATCCGCTACGACAATCTGAAATCGGCGGTCTCAGCGGTGCTCGGGTTGTCACGTCATCGGGTGGAAAACGACCGCTGGGTGGCGTTTCGCTCTCACTACGGCATCGAGGCGTTCTACTGCCAGCCCGGTATCGAGGGCGCTCACGAGAAGGGTGGGGTGGAAGGGCAGATCGGCTGGTTTCGCCGCAACCACTTCGTGCCGGTACCGCAGGTCGAATCGATCGCCGAACTCAACGCCATGATCGATAAATGGGACGCCGACGATCTGGATCGGCGTATCGGTTCCCGGGTCCGCACTGTCGGTGAATTGTTCGCCGTCGAAGCCCCGTTGTTGGTGCCGCTACCGGATGCGGCGTTCGAGACCGGTCGCTGGTTCAACTTGCGGGTGGATCGGCATAGCCAGATCACGGTGCGCACCAACCGGTATTCGGTGCCGGTCCGGTTCGCCGGCCGCCAAGTGCGGGTGCAGCTGCACGCCTCGCATCTGGAGGTCTACTGCGATCGCCAACTGGTCGCCACCCATGAACGCCTGCCGGGCAAGGCCGAGACCCGGCTGGAGTTGGATCACTACCTGGAGATTCTGCTGCGGAAGCCCGGTGCTCTGCCGGGATCTACGGCTTTGGAGCAGGCCCGCGCGGCTGGGCGGTTCACCCCGGTGCACGACGCCTGGTGGGCCGCTGCCCGCAAGACTCACGGCGACGCCGCCGGAACCCGCGAAATGATCGGCGTGCTGCTGGCCCACCGTCACCTGCCCCACGAACTGTTGGTGATCGGGTTGGCCCGCGCTCTGGCCGCCGGGGCGCTGACCGCCGATGCCGTGGTCCTAGAAGCCCGAAAGGCGGCTGAGGACAACACCTCTGAAAACTCCGATGAACACCACGAAACCGAGGCCCAGGCGGTTGCGTCGCTGACCGTGCGGCGGCTGGCCGCGTTGCCTACCGATTCTCGGCCGCTGCCCTCGGTCGCGGCCTACGACACTCTGCTGCGTAACCCCAGGAAGGACACCGCCACACCATGACCACCACGACTGCTGTGAGTACCAGCCTGCCGCACCGGCGCGGACTGACCGAACAGGCCTCCGACGCCGCGGTCGAGCAGGCCTGCCGGATGTTGCGCCTGCCCACGATCCGCGCCAACTTCGCTGAACTGGCCGACGAGGCCGCCGCCGAGCAGATGTCCTACCGGGGATTTCTGGCCGAGCTGTTGATGGCCGAATGCGATGACCGAGCCCGGCGCCGTGCGGCGCGGCGGATCAAAGGCGCGGGGTTTCCCCGCGATAAGTCATTGCGGGCCTGGGACTTCGACGCCAACCCGCACGTCGACGCCGCCACCGTGCACACCTTGGCCAAATGCGAATGGGTCAGAAAGGGCCTGCCGCTGTGTTTGATCGGCGACTCGGGCACCGGTAAGAGCCATCTGCTGATCGCGTTGGGCACCGAGGCGGCGATGGCCGGCTACCGGGTGAAATACACGTTGGCCACCAAACTGGTCAACGAACTCGTCGAGGCCTCCGACGACAAACAGTTGTCCAAGACCATCGCCCGCTACGGCCGCGTTGATCTGCTCTGCATCGACGAGCTGGGCTACATGGAACTCGACCGTCGCGGTGCCGAACTGCTGTTTCAAGTGCTCACCGAACGCGAGGAGAAGGCCTCCGTCGCTATCGCGTCCAACGAGAGTTTCTCCGGGTGGACCAAGACGTTCACCGACCCACGGCTGTGCGCGGCCATCGTGGATCGACTCACCTTCGGCGGCAACATCATCGAAACCGGCACCGACTCCTTCCGCCTGGCCCAAACACGCACCAAAGCAGCGGGGCCAGCAGACAATGCCAGCATCTGACCGTCGACAACCACCGACGACGGTCAGCATTGACGAACTGGCCCAAATCTCCGAACTGATGACCACCATCGACGTGTTCCTGCGCAACCACCCAATCCCGGATCTCTTGACCAAGCACCCGCGCGATATGGGATCAGATCACCCCGGCTACGACACCGCCCTGCTCATCGACCAGATCAGCTTCACCGCTCACGCCCTACGCCCGTATCGAGGCCGCTCCGAGGTTGAAACCTCTGCCCGTAGTCCGTAGCGTCAGCACACGGGTTTGATGTGACCCGCCGCCCGCGCCGAGACATCGGTCAGGTGAACACATCGAGATCGGTCACCATCGCACTCGTCTACGAGCAACGGTGCCTGAACATTTCAGCAACGCGGGCACTGAACTTGCACACCGGCACCGGAAACGTAGGTGAAGTGATGTACCTGACCCTTGACGACGCCAAACGCGCCGCCCGCGTACTGCGCAACCAACTGCCCGACACCGATCTCACGCATTCCAAAGCACTGGAGATCGTGGCCCAACAGCTCGGTTTCCGGGACTGGAACACCGCCTCGGCGCAGCTTCCAGCGCAGCCGGGCATGAGCCCACCGGTGCCCGTGCTCCGCAGCCTCGACGAGGCCCGCGCCCGCGAGTTCTACATCGACTACCTGCACTTCAGCATCGAATGGGAACACCGCTTCGATTACGCCCAGTCGATCCTCTACATGCGTCTACGTCGCGATCAGTTCGTCCTCGACCTGTCCGAACACCACGGCGACGGCACTCCCGGTTCGACAGTGTGGGTGCCGGTCAACGACGTCACCGCTCTGCACAACGAGCTCCACGCCACCGGATACGAGCGGATGAACCCCGGCATCGACATCGACTCACCAGGGGGCCCCACCATGGAAGTCATCGACCCGTTCTCCAACACCATCCGCTTCTGCCAAACCACCATCTAGAACCGCTCGGCGGCGGGCCGACCCACAGCACGGCCCGTCGACCATCGGCTCCGAACGACTCCCAAATTCGTGAGCAAATCAGTACGCCGCCAGCCGCCAGTGACTCCCGAATTCACGATCAAACGACTCCGGAATCAGCAGTCAAAACCACACGGAAGTAGACGACGTTCTTCTGCGCAACCTCACGTTCGGGATCGACCGCGACATTTAGCGGTCCGCTGCGCAGACGCGTGACGTTGCCCTTCGGTTTCCCATAGGCCAGCAACAGCTCGAAGATGAACTCACGGTCATAGGATTCGTGTCTGGCGAGCGCCGCGACTCGCCTCCTCGATCGCCTTGAGATTCAGCCGCGCCATCGCGTGGTCCCCGTTCTTTAAAAAAACTGACTGACCGCCCGACCAGTCGCAGGAATCATTTCATCGCATAAGCCTCGGTAGGCCGCAGGAACATCGCAGTGTCTCGTTTCTAGAAATTCGAGTCGAATCATTACTTGTCTCAGATCTCGTGGTTTGACGCGTCGTCGTGAGCTTCCGCCGGCGATGTCACCCTGGGTCCGTTCAAACGACTTCGCGTACGTCTGCGGGGGTGGCGGCTCTGCGGTGGGTTGCGAGGAAGTTGTCGATGAGGGTTGTGCAGTCGTCGCGCGTGATGGTGCGCAGGCCGGTCATGCGTGCGAATGCGAGGGGTCCGACGAGTTGGCAAATTGCGAGGTCGCGGTCGATGTTGCCGAGTTCGGTGTGGGCTTTCGAGCTGGTGAGGATGGCGTCGAACGGTTGGCGGTACTGGTCGACGACGCGGGCCCGCAGTGCCCCGGATGCGTGACTGTTGTCGGTCTCTTCTTTGGCGCCGGTGGGGCCGAGTGAGAGCCATGCCAGGGTGGTGACGTGCAGCGGGGCGTCGTTGAACAGGGCGGCTTGGCGGCTGAGCAGCTCGATCAGTTGTTCGCGTAAGGAACCGCTGGTCGGTGCTGGTGTGCTTACCTGCGGTAGTAGCCGCTCGAAGGTGGCGGCAAGCAGATGCGACGAGCTCTGAAAATGCCGATAAAGGGTGGTGCGGGCCACCTTGGATGCTTTGGTGACGGCATCGATAGTGACGGCCTCGACGCCTCCGGTGCTCAACAGTGTTGCCGCAGCATCCAATAGTCGATTCCGTGACCGGATCCGCCGCGGATCGATGTCGTCATCATCGGGCAGGGAGGGCTGATTGCTGTCGCTCACGGGTCACCTCGGCGGTCGATTTCGGCGATGTCGCACCGGGAAGTCTAGCAGTTGTGGTACTACCAGTAGCGCAGCGAAACTTGAAGTAGCGGGAGCGTTTCTGTGTCAGATCGTGCGGTGCCGTCGGAACGGCTGCCTTCTCATACCCCGACCTGTATGGGGTGTGGTCCGGACAATCCGCACGGCCTGCATGTGGAGGTCTACCGCAGTGCGGATTCGGTGTATGCCGATGTCACATTCGACGAGCGCCACATCGGAGCCCCCGGCCTGGCGCACGGTGGGGCCGTCGCCGCGGCCTGCGATGACGTGCTGGGCTTCACGCTGTGGATCGCCGGCACGCCTGCGGTGACGCGCAGTCTGACGGTGGAGTATCTGCAACCAGTACCGCTGCACCGGCCCCACCGGATCACCGCGCACATCAGCGCCCGCGAGGGTCGGGCGTTGCACGTCGCGGCGACCGGCACCTGCGAAGGGGCCACCCGGTTCACCGCGACGGCCGTATTCATCGTGGTTGATACCGCACATTTCGCCGCCCACGGCGATATCAGCGGTTTTGGGGAGATCCTCGAGCAGTTCTCGCGCCGCGGCGGCGATCACACACCATGACCGTCGCCAGCGCCCGAGCGAGCGACACGCCCACCGGGCTCGACGAGGAGTATTCGGTTGCCGATCAGGTTCACGCAGCCGGGGTGCCGCGTTCGCGCGTCTCGGCCCGTCGTCGCGAGGCCATCATGGATGCCGCCCTGGCTATAGCTACCACCGGCGGTTACGACGCGGTGCACATGCGGACGGTCGCCGAGCACGTCGGCATGGCCGTGGGCACGCTGTACCGCTATTTCCCGGCCAAAACCCATCTGCTGGTCGCGGCGCTGAGTCGAGAATTTCAGCGTCTCGACGTCGCCGGGACCTGGACAACCGGTGCCGGCACACCGCGGCAGCGATTGGAGCGACTGACCAGCCACCTGCACGGCCGGTGGCAGCGCGAGCCGCTGCTGACCGACGCCATGACCCGGGCTTTCGCCGCGGCCGACACCCGCGCCGCCGCGGAACTTGATTCTGCCGCCGCAACGATCCACACGCTGCTGGCCCGCACCCTCAGCGCGGGCGAGCCGACACCGACACATCTGGTTGTCGCCGGCCTCATCTCCGACATCTGGCTGGCCAACCTGCTCGCCTTCATCAGCGGGCGGGTGTCCGCCGAGGAGACCCGTGACCGCATCGACCGGGCCGTTCATCGGCTACTCGACAGCGCCGCCGCGCACTCCGAGGAACCGTAACGATACTCCTAGTATCGCAGCGATACCTGCCGTACCCTTAGGGGTGCGACTCGATGATGCGTCGAAGGAGAACGCCATGTACACCCAGTGGATCGAAGATTGTGTCGTGCAACGGGTTTCGGTGCGCGACGGCTTGGTACTCGACCTGGACGACTACAACGAAGTCGTCATCTCGCGCCCCCTGCTGCTCACTCTGCCCGCAGCAGATCGCTTTCCCGCCGAGGCAGTCCTCATCAATCCCTTGCAGATCTCGGTCTACGAGCGCCCGCTGCTGAACCTGGCCGGCGCAGTGTGCACCCAGGCCTGGTCCGGTGACGACGGGGGGTTGCACCTGGGCTTCTCCCGTGGTCACCGCATCGACGTCGACCCCGACGAGCAGTTCACCGCGTGGGAGCTGTACGGCAAGCGGCACGGCTACATGGCCTGTCTGCCGCACGGGCGTGTCCGCGTGGTCCGACACGACATCCCCGAAAGCGACGACGCCAACATCGTGAACCGATAAGCCACCGCTGGCTGCAGACCCCATCGACTATCCGATATTCGCTACATAATGTAGCGTAGCGATACCAATAGTATCGTTGATCGTTTAGGGGGTTCGGTGGCCGACCGCACGGCAGGCTCTTCGGTAACACCGGCCCGCGCTGCCCGGCGCGAGACTCCCGTCGATCCCGCGTCCAGCCGTGAATACAGCGCTCGGCTCGCAGCGTTGGGACGATTCACTGTGCGGCACAAAGCCTTGACCATCGGGGTGTGGATCGGCGCCGCGATCGTCTTGGCGCTGCTGTTCCCGCAGCTGGAAACGGTGGTGCGCCAGCAGTCGGTGGATTTGATTCCGCGCGACGCCCCGTCGCTGCAAACGGTGGAGCGGCTGAGTACCGCCTTCAACGAGCAGGGGTCGAAAACCATGCTGTTCGTGGCCATGGAAGACCCCGCCGGTCTGACCCCGGCGACCCAACAGCGCTACGACCGCCTTCTGGAACGACTGCGCGCAGACAGCGAGCACGTGTTACTGGTGCAGGATCTGCTGGCCGATCCGGTCACCCGAGCCCAGGCTGTCAGCGCCGACGGCACATCGTGGTATCTGCCGGTGGGAGTGAGCGGCACGCTGGGTGACCCGACCGCTGCGGAGTCCGTCCAGGCGGTGCGGGACATCACCGCAGAAGTGTTCGCCGGTTCGTCCACCACCGCGCAGGTGACCGGGCCGCCGGCGACGTTCAGTGACATGATCGCCGCCGCCGAGCATGATCTGCTGTTGATCTCGATCGCCACCGCCGCCATGATCGCGCTGATCCTGCTGATCGTCTACCGGTCGGTGTTCACCGCGCTGCTGCCGCTGCTGGTGATCGGGCTGAGCTTGGCCGTCGGGCGCGGCGTCCTGTCCGCGCTGGGCGAGATGGGCATGCCGGTCTCACAATTCACCGTCGCGTTCATGACCGCGATCCTGCTCGGCGCCGGCACCGACTACACCGTGTTCCTGATCAGCCGCTACCACGAGCAGCGCCGCGCCCAGGTACCGGCCGAGCAGGCCATCATCCACGCCACCGCCAGCATCGGCCGCGTCATCCTGGCCTCCGCCGCCACCGTGGCCCTGGCCTTCCTGGCCATGGTGTTCGCCCGCTTGAGCGTGTTCGCCGCCCTAGGCCCCGCATGCGCCATCGCGGTCCTGTTCGGTTTCCTGGCCACCGTCACCCTGCTACCGCCCGTGCTGGCACTGGCAGCTAAACGGGGCATCGGTGAACCCAAATCCGATCGCACCCGCCGCTATTGGAACAGTGTCGCCGTCGCGGTGGTGCGCCGTCCGGTGCCACTGCTGATCGTCAGCCTCGTCATCCTGCTCGCGCTGTCAGCGGTAGCCGCGACCATCAAAATCAGCTACGACGACCGCAAAGGCCAACCCGCCACCACCGCCAGCAACCAGGGCTACCAACTGTTGGACCGCCACTTCCGCAAAGACGTCGTCATCACCGAATTCCTCGTCGTCGAGAACCCCACCGACATGCGCACCGGCAAAGGACTGGCCGACCTCGACGAAATGGCCTCCCGCGTCTCCCAGGTTCCCGGTGTCACCAAAGTCTCCGGCGTCACCCGCCCCACCGGGGAACGCCTCGATCAAGCGCAACTGGCCTGGCAAAACGGTCAAATAGGAGACAAGATGGCCGGCGCGGTCGCCGACGGTAACGCTCGCCGCGACGACCTCACCAAACTCACCGACGGCGCCGATCAACTCGCCGGCGGACTGGCCCAACTCGACACCACCGTGCGCACCGCACTGACCCCCCTGGCGGGCATCCTCACGCAAGCCCAATCCGCCGGCGCTCAGGTCAACCAGTTCCGACCACTACTGCAACAACTCTCAGCGACCGCCCCTGCGGTCGATCAGGCCATCCAAGCCGGCCCCGGCCTACGCCCCCTGGCCGACCAAGCACAACACGCCATCACCACCTTGGACCCGCTCGTCGGTGCCCTCAACACCTCGCCGTGGTGTGCCACCACACCCCAATGCGCCCAGATCCGCGACCAAGTACAGATCCTGACCACCCTGCGCAACAACGGATTCTTCACCCAAATCGCCGACCTCGGCGACCGCTACAACCCCGCCAGCAATGCCACCGTCGCCGGCACCCTCACCACCGTCCAAAACGCCGTCACCTCGCTGGACAACGCTTTCGGGGCGCTGGGAAACCCCGCTGACCTGGCCAGCAACCTGCGCCGCCTCCAAGACGGGATCGGCCAACTCGCCTCCGGAGCCCAAGCGTTGGCCACCGGTGTGCGCACCCTAGCCGACAGCAACATCGAAATGCTCTCCGGGATGAGCCAGATCGCCACCCAACTCCAGAACTCTGCACGCGCCGCCCAGGACTCCGACTCAGCAAGCGGTTTCTATCTGCCGGCCAACGCCTTCGAGAACCGCCAATTCACCGACGTCGCGAAACAATTCCTCTCACCAGACGGCAAAACAGCACGGTTCATGATCGAAACCAGCTACGACCCCTACAGCGTCGAGGCCATGAACCTCGCCCACCAGATCACCGACGTCGCCAACGCCGCGCGCCCCAACACCTCCCTGGCTGAGGCCACCGTCTCGGTCGCCGGCTTCCCCGCCGTCAACTCCGACATCCAACGATTCCTCTGGGCAGACTTCTTCCAACTTGCGCTGGCCACCACCGTCATTGTCGGCCTCATCCTGGTGCTGCTGCTACGCGCACTACTGGCACCGATCTACCTGCTCGGCACCGTCCTGCTCAACTACCTCGCCTCGATCGGATTCGGCGTCCTGGTATTTCAGTGGATCCTCGGTCACGAAATCGCTTGGCCGGTACCTCTATTGGCGTTCATCATCCTCGTCGCCGTCGGCGCCGACTACAACATGCTGCTGGTCTCCCGACTACGCGAAGAATCCGGAAGCAACATCCGCGTCGGAGTGCTGCGCACCGTCGCCAACACCGGCGCCGTCATCACCTCCGCCGGCCTGATCTTCGCCGTCAGCATGTTCGGCCTCATGGTCGGCTCGGTAGCCATCATGATCCAAGCCGGCCTCATCATCGGCTTCGGACTACTGCTCGACACCTTCCTCGTACGCACCCTCACCGTGCCCGCCATCGCCACACTCCTCCGCGAAGCAAGCTGGTGGCCACAACGTGCGCCAACAAACCAACCCCCAACGGCAGTCACCTCCCCCAGATAAACAGACCTGCCAAACCCCGCCATGCTCGCCTCGCCGCCGCCCGTCTCAAATCTAGAGAAACGAGACAGCCCTCCACATCATCACTCCCCTCCCCCATCGCCCCAGGTCGTGGTGTCTCGTTTCTTGTCTCACACCGCGCGTCTCGAATCCCCAATGTCGGTGGGCAGTGAGACAGTGGCGAAATGGCAGCAACTTTGGGCTACGCCCGCGTCAGCACCACCGGCCAGGACCTTGAAGCACAACTGGCGGCACTCACGGCGGCCGGCGTCGACACCGATCGCGTATTCACCGACAAGCTCTCCGGATCAGCGCACACCAAGCGGCCCGGCCTGGCCGCAATGCTCGACTACGCCCGCGCCGGCGACACCGTGATCGTCACCGCGATTGATCGTCTCGGCCGCTCGGTCGCTGAGGTCACCCGCACCATCGCGACCTTCGGCGAACGGCGAATCATATTGCGCGCCTTACGTGAAGGCATCGACACCGCCACTCCCACCGGCCGCGCGGTGGCCGCCATCATGGCCACACTCGCCGAGCTTGAACTGGAGCTCGGCCGTGAGCGCCGAGCCGCATCACGAGAATCCCGGCGCAGCCGACAGCTGCCAGCGACCAAGCCGCCCAAGCTCAGCCCCGATCGGCAGGAACAACTACGCCGTCTTGCCGCGACTGGTGAACCAGTCCGCGAGCTCGCGGCCGCGTTCGGCATCGGACGCGCCACCGCCTATCGCTATCTGGCCCAAAGCGGCTGAAGGCCTTCGCGCGATTGTCGGCATGGCCGTCTACCGTTTCGACTGAGAGCTGCTGCAAAGGAATGAGCTGATGCCGACTTCGAGCCTGCCACCTGACGATGTGATCGCCGAAGGATGGGCCCAGGTGGCCGACCTGCTGGAGCCCGCCCACGCGGCCTGGGAAGCGGTGTCGCCCGATACCACCGGACCGATTACCGAGCTGCTCAGGCACGCCCGGTGGAACGCCACAGTGTGGAACCTCAAATCACAGGGCGTAGACCGAAGGGACGCCTGGCGAGCCGCCGACGCCGAGCATGGCAGCGGCGATGGTCGCTATATCGACTACGAGCCTGACGACTCCCCCGAAAACTGAAAGCCCCCGAACAGCGCGAGTATCAACAGGACGACGTTCAGCACGCCGAACGCTATCGAGAGTCCGCCCCAGAAGTCATACAAGGTCACGCTCTGCGATCTGTGATCGAAGCACCGCCTCAGGAAACCGCTGCGAGGCTGCTCGCATCGGCGGCTTCCGTCGTTGAGCCAAGCACCGCACTTGCTCAACACCAGGGCACCGATCAAAAACGGTAGTACCAGCAGAAGAAACCCAAGGGTGACTCCCCAGAGTGTGAACGTGCCGTCCCACAGGAGCAGGAAGAGCAGCCACACTGCCAGGTCGATCCCGCTGCCAGCCGCGCCCATCTCTGGTGTTCGATCGCTCCGGTGCCCGCTCGACGACCCACCCTGCGCGCCGACGCTGATTCTCATGGTGGAGTAGGACTGAGGTGAGTGCGAACGGCTCCCGCCGCAGTTAGGGCCGGGGCAGGCAGCGCGGGCGCGCGCTGACCGATGGCCCTCTTTCGGTGCCGTGCATTGACCCATGCTGCGAATGGTACGTAGCACCAGTGACAGCGCGATCGCGTTAACGAGTGGGCTTTCAGATCTCGATAGCGTGTCGCAACACAAGTCAACTCTTGCCCGATACCGTTTCTGCCCATGCGAGTTGGCGTGTACATCGACGGATACAACCTCTACTACGGCGGCAAGTTCCTGTGCGGACCCGGCACCGCTGGCTGGCGATGGCTGGACCTGCGCGGGCTCGCCACCCGCCTGGTCACCACACATTCCACCTGGACCGGCGCCAGCATCGACCGGATCGTGTACTGCACCGCCCGCATTTCCGGCGCCGACAACCCGATCGGCAGCCAGGAGCAAGACGCCTACCTCACCGCCTTGGCCAACGCCGGCATCGTCGACCACATCGAATACGGCCTCTACGTCAACCGCACCGCCACCGCTCCCCTGGCCACCAAGGACCGCCGCGGACGCCCGGTCCTGACCAATCCGGCCTGGCCCGTCACGGTTAAGGACGGCGCCGGCCAGGATGATCCCAACGCCACTTTCTTCGTCTCGGTCGCCCGTCGTGAAGAGAAAGGTTCCGACGTCAACGTCGCATCCCACCTCCTGATTGACGTCCTCGGTGGAAGCGTCGACGCCGCCATCGTCATCAGCAACGACAGCGACCTCAAGCTGCCCATCGACGAAGCCCGAAAGCGCGTCCCGGTCGGTCTAATCAACCCCTCGAAGAACCGGCTGGCCGGTGCTCTGCGCGGAACGCCCACAGTCGGAGTGGGAAACCACTGGTGGTACCAACTCACACCGGCCGATTTCCAGGCCTGCCAGCTCCCCAATCCCACTGGCCGCGTCCCCAAACCCACACCCTGGTAGCGCCCCGTCGAAGCGACGCCCCCTCCAAGAGAGTTGCGTCCACGCGACACGCCGGTGCATAATTGTGCACATACCACCCGTTCCCCGGCAGGGGACGGGTTTTTTCATGCCCTGAGACTGCCGGGCTCCGCCTCGACCAGGTCGTCGGCCCAGCCCGGCGAGTTGCCATGCCCCCAGCCTCCGGGTCATTACCGCCACCAATGCCCCAGCCTGATCACCACCGCCAGCGCGCTCAACCCCGCCGTCAACGCCGCGGCGTTCCCGATGTCAGCCAGCCCCGCCGTGCTCCCCGTGACCGTCGCGATGTACGCGCACATCACCATGTAGCCCGCCGACACCATCGCCGCCAACACCAGCACCGCCAGCAGCACCACAACCCCAGGCTTCATCTGGCCCGCCCTTTCGTCATTGGACGCCGCGGACTGTCCGGAGCATCCACACATTCCGAGGCACTCCCGGCAAGGTTTACAGGGGCGGCATGCAAACCCCAGGTCAGCGACCTTCCGCCGCGCGGTCCATCAGACAAAGGCGACTGCGAAGAACTTTGCGCTCTCCGACTACCGGCGATCACTGATTACATACATGTTTGCTTACATGTAAGCCTGCATGTAGACATACATACATGGATGATTATGCTTGCTGACATGACTGTTTCCGCAGATAAGCAGTGCGAAATACTGGCCATCGCGCTCCAAAAGGGTGGCGTCGGAAAGACCACCACCACCATCAACCTCGGCGCCAACCTCGCCGCGATGGGCCACCGCGTCCTGGTGATCGACATGGACCAGCAAGCCCACAGCACCAAAGGCCTGGGGATCCAGCTCGATGCCGACGATGCGTCCATGTACGAGGTCCTGCACCCAGACAGGACGATGCGCGTCCCGCTGGCCAAGGTCATCGTGCCGAGCCAGTTCGGCATCGATGTCGCCCCCGGGCATCTCGCGTTGAAAGAGCTCGAGCGGACAGGACTCGGGTCGGGCGGCCAACTGCGGCTAGCGCGCCAACTCGACGACATTGAGGGCTATGACTACGTGCTCCTAGACTGCCCGCCGGCATTGGGGGAGTTGACTACGGCAGCCCTGGCGGCCGCCGATTACGTGTTGGCCGTCCTCAAAGCCGGCCCCGACGAAGTTGACGGCCTGGTGGAACTGGGCAACTCGATCCTCGATGTTCAGGAAACACTCAACCCCGACGTGGAAATCCGGTACGTGCTGCTGGCCGATTTCGACGGCAACCCGAAAGCGAGCAAGGACGTGCGCAGGCAATTGCGCACCGATTGGGGGGAATGGGCTGACGGCGGGGCCTACCTGGGCGAGATCCCGCACACCGTGCGGGTGGTGGAAGCCAAAGGTAAACGTGTGCCGGTCAACGTGCACGCTCCGACCAGCACCGCAGCTATGGCCTACCGTGAAGTCGCCGAGCGCATCGCCGCGAGGCGGTCAGCAGCATGAACGCCGCAGCCAAAGCCACCGGACTGGAGGTCGGCTCTACCAGGCCGTTGTCACGTGCAGAGCGCCGCGCCCAAGCTGCGCGGGTCAAAGCCGACGAAACCCCCGCAGACGAGACATCGACTCGGGACAAGCACGAGCCCCAGGGCAGCGAGACTCCGAACGCACCCGCGGTAACCCCGCCGGCTGAACCCGTGCGACTCAAAGCCCGTCAGCGGAAGGTGAAAAGCCCCTTCGCCACCCAGTTACACGCCGGCACCCTCGCGCGGCTCGAATGGATCAAGGCCCGCGGATACGTCATCACCGACACCGTCGATGACGCCATCAACAGCTACCTGGACAACGCCGGAATCCCTAGGCCAGACCACAACGACCGCATGCCCTAAAACGCCCATGCCTGAGAGCTCATGTGCGGCCAAAGGTGGTGCGTGGCGCACGCTCATCCAGCACGTCATCACGGGGGCCCCACTCGCAATGCGTTTGATCCAGGTGTCTCAGAAAACCGCGAAGCCCGAGCGCCACGGTCGTCCGGCCGGGTCTCGGGCTCACTTCCTGAAGCTCAGCGCAGCAGGCACCACCCAATGTATGGGGAAAGCGCCTACTACGCCAAGGGTTCGGTGTAGCGGGCCTTGATTTCGGCGATGGCTTGTTCCTCGGTGAGTTCGCCACGGTCGAGGCGGGCCAGCATGTTGCGCACGCTGTCACTGACGCTGAGTCCGGCTAGTCCCGCGGCTGCGATGGCCAGATTGCTGGCTTCCGAGGGGGTATAGCTCACCGGAGTCGGCTCAACCGAGTCGGTCACGCATTCGACAGTAGTTGCAGGCACCGACATCTTCGGCTGCGCTGAATAAGTACGCGCAGGAGCGTCCCGGCGGCTTTCGCCGGTGTCTCAACTTTCTCAAGAGTGTCAGCGAGGCTCGGCGTGGCGTGATTCAGAATCACCGCTTTGGTGGTGGGATTGGCTTATGCCAGCACCACACAAGGGTGATCGTCTCGCCCATACGATCCGCCCGCCGCGCGAGGTCAGTGACGCGCTGCGTGCCGAAGCCGTCGCGCACGGCCTTTCCCTGTCCCAGTACGTCGCAGACCTACTGGCGATCCACATCGGAAGACCAGATCTTGCCCGCGACTTGGGCCGGTCGGACGAGGGGCTGCCGCTGGCGATCTGAGCACCGCAGCCCTGCAGCCAGGACGAAATGTAGGGCAGATGTGACAAATCCATAGCGGTGCGGAATTGCCTTTGACATGACAAAGGCCCCCTTGCGGAGGCCTTGTCTTTGCGGAGGTTGACCTGAGCGCCAACTCAGGTCCGGTTACCGCACCCGGTACCCCCGAAGGGGCGATGTCTTGACGGACTCGTCTCACGGTAGCGCACACCCTGAATCAGGTACAGGTGGCGCGCAACACCGTGGCTTAAATCGTGACCTTTCT